>NZ_CP159289.1:3097500-3120000 GCF_040448675.1 Dyadobacter sp. 676
ATTGCCCATTAATGCAGGCGCAGCGGGCAGGTTTCCGGCAATGGCCGTGAAGTTAAACGGAGTAATAGCGAAGATGAAACCTTCCAGCGGACGGTATTCCATACGGTTCCAGACACCTTCTGAGGAGATCGGTTGCTCCTCATAGATATCCCGCATGAAGTTCACATTAAGCCTCAGAAAGTCAATGATTTCACAGGCCGAATCAATCTCCGCCTGATAGACACTTTTCGACTGTCCCAGCATCGTCGCCGCATTCATTTCAGCCCGGTACGGACCGGCGATCAGCTCGGCCGCTTTCAGGAATATGGCTGCGCGTTGTTCCCAGGCGAGTGTAGCCCAACTCTTTCTCGCCTCCAATGCAGCGTCAATCGCTTTGGCTACATCCTCCTTGCCTCCTTCATGAAAATAGCCGAGAATATGCTGGTGATCATGCGGTGGCGACACCTTCTGTTTGTTTCCTGAGTAGATTTCTTCGCCGCCTATATATTGTGGTATCTCAATGGTTTTGGCGCGGGCCTCTGCAAGCGCCTTTTTAAGTTCTGAGCGCTCCGGGCTTCCCGGCGCGTAGCTTTTCACCGGTTCGTTTTTTAACGCCGGTACATTGAAAATTCCTATCGACATATTATCTGGTTTGTTTTATTGATTTAAGATCTGTTAATCTTTAACAAAATTATTCTGCGGCACGATCCCGGCAATGCATTCACAGCAAGCATCGCTCAGGCAACCATCTTGAAAACCCATTTAAAAGTTCTCAAAATAACTGACCTGCTGGGATTTTAGTTAAATTTGCACTCCCATTTTTCCGGATCAATTTTATATCAAATGCTATTTTACAGTACCAAAACTGCCAGCCTGAAAGCGTCGCTGGAAGAAGCTATTTTCAACAGCCTTCCTCCCGATAACGGTCTCTACATGCCAGAATCTATCCCGACGGTTTCAAAGGAATTTCTGGATAATATTGAAAATAAATCCTTCAGGGAGATCGCCATCGAGGTGACCGCCACACTTTTGGGCAGTGAAATTACAAGAAGCGAAATTGAATCCATCATCGATCGCGCATATGATTTCGAAGCGCCTGTGGTAAAAATCACGCCGAACGACTATGTGCTCGAATTATTCCACGGCCCATCCATGGCTTTTAAGGACTTCGGAGCACGGTTTATGGCTGCGATCATGTCCTATTTTTTGCATCGTTCCAATAAGGAAATCCGCATTCTTGTAGCCACATCCGGCGATACGGGCGGCGCAGTTGCCCAGGGGTTCTATAAGGTTCCGGGTATTTCGGTAACGATCCTTTACCCCAGCGGAAAAGTAAGCGACATCCAGGAAAAACAATTGACTACCCTCGGCCACAATGTGACTGCCCTGGAAGTAGACGGTACCTTCGACGACTGCCAGCGCCTGGTGAAGGAAGCATTCCTCGATCCCGAACTGAATGCGAAATATAACCTCGCATCGGCGAACTCCATTAATATTGCCCGGTTGATCCCACAGTCATTCTATTATTTCGCAGCATATGCACAGTTGAAAAAACTCGGGAAGCCATTGGTGATCTCAGTACCAAGCGGAAACTTCGGAAACCTTAGCGCCGGCATCCTCGCCTATCGCATGGGCTTGCCGGTAGAACATTTCATCGCGGCGACTAATGTAAATAATGCAGTACCGCGCTACCTCCAGTCGGGGACCTACGAGCCGCTTCCTTCGATCGAAACGATTTCCAATGCCATGGACGTCGGCAGCCCGAGCAACTTTGTACGGCTGACCCGGTTTTTCAACGACGACTGGAATGCGATCAACGAAAAAGTGTCCGGCGCATTTTTCAACGACGAGCAAACACAAAAAGCGATGCGCGAAGTTTTTGGCAATGCCAATTACGTTATGTGCCCGCACACGGCCGTCGCTTACCGGGGCCTTCAGGAATACCGGAAAAAAACGAAGGGTGATTTTACAGGAGTCTTCCTTTCGACTGCCCACCCGGCGAAATTTATCGATCTCGTGGAAGAAACACTCGGAAAAAGCATCGATATACCTGAAAGACTGAAATCGCTGCTCGATATTGAAAAAGTGTCGATCAAAATGAAACCCGAATTTTCAGAATTCAAATCACTATTAGTGAGTGAGTTAAAATAAAAATTCCGGGTTTTGGTCCGTCCGAGATTTGAATATTTGCTTGAATCCGGATAGAAGCACGTGAATTTTAAAATGTAAAAGGCTCCGAAGCGATGAACTCCGGAGCCTTTTTCTATGCCTGGAAGAAATTTCTCTAATTGATCACATCGCCTCTCAAAACGCGGAAGCGCTTCCGCGACTCGGCGACAAAAATACTACCCGGGTATTTTTCCATGAGCTCCTGGTAAAGCTTCATCGCCTGGTCCTTGTCGTTGAGCTTCTCCTGATAAAGCTTCGCCATCGCAAAGAGCGCGTCGTCGCCGTACAGGTCGTGACCGTATTTGGAATACAACAATTTCAGGTCGGCCATCGCCTGCTGGTTGCTGTCGAGCTTGATGTATGTTTTGGCGGTAAGCCAAAGTATCTCGTCGGCGAGACTGTGATTTTCGTATCTTTTATAAAGTTGTTTCAAAGTATCAATTGCCTCGTACTTTTTGTTCTGGAACAATTGCAACTCCACCGCGGAATACGCCTTCATCGCTGCTTCGGTGCTATCGAGGCCCGTATTATCCATAATTAGCAGCGAAAGCTCGTTTGCATCGTTCGCGATCTCACGGGATGTCGCCTTCTTAAGAATGTCGAGAACAGCCTTTGCCAATTCGAATTCACCTTTAAAATAATGCAACTTGGCGTTCCTGAGCTTCGCTTCATAGCCGAGTACATCGTCCTTCTGCGACTTTTCAACCTGCGAATAAACCAATGTAGCCTCCCACGGCTCGCCCTGCAGTAGGTAAATATCTCCCAGATCGAGCTTACATTTATCTACAAAATTCTTCTCGGCTTTACCCGCCTCGATAGCAGTTTGCAGTATCTCGATCGCCTTTTTAAAATCATCCATATAAAAGGCATTCAGGATCGCCATATTGCGCAATGCCTCGATCGTACGCACATTCACCCCAAGCTCGTCGACTAATTGCTGATATTGCCCGAGCAGCTTCTGAACTTCGCTCCTCTTGACGGGATAAGTGTTTTTAACCTGCTCCTCCCTGGCGAAAATCGCCATCCTTCGAGCTACCGGATAGAGCTGGCCTTTCGGATATTCTTTCACCAAATGATCGAATATGTTGCCGGCGTTGGTATAATCATTATTCTGAAGAGCGAGCATTCCAAGATTGTAAAGCCGCGATCCGTTGTGCTTGAAACGACGATCGAGCGCGCGTTCCTGGATAAATGCTTTGTAAAAATCCTTGCGTTGCACCTGGTACCAGATGAGCAATTCATTGTAAAAGCCTTCCTGAGGGAACTTCTGGATCTTGTCGTACAGTACCTTTTCCAGCAGCGCCTGCTCCTTCTCGTCCTTCGTAAAGTCCTGAAGCATATTCTGAACGACCTCCGTATTCTGGTAACGCATACCATAGGAAAGCAGCTCGTCGATCATCTTTTCAGGCTGGTTCAGGTCGCGGTAAACGCTCGCCAGTTCCAGCTGAAAGATATCGTAGCGCTTGGCGCTTTCCCGGGCCTCGAGCAGGATATTCTTAGCCCATTCCGCCTGGTTTTGTGCGCGGAATTCCTCCGCCAGATCGCGTTTAAGCTCGGTTCTCGCTCCCGATGCGGTAACGACCTGCTCATATTTTTTGGACGCCTCCACGGCCTTTCCCTGGTTCTCGAGCATAATGCCCCAGTTCAGATAATACCAGGCCGCATTAGCGGCATCCCCTTTGATCTGCTTTTTGAGGAACTGCTCGCCATCGCCCCACGCCTTGCTTTTCACAATGCAACTGGTGTAATTTTTGAGTGCGACTTTTTCAAACGAGTTCTTCAGATACGAAGAATAGTAACTAAGGGCCTTCGGGCAATCCCCGTTTTTGAAATATTCCTCGGCCAGTTCCCGCTCCCCCTGCCCGAACGCCGCGGCCGCCCCGGAAAGCAGAAATCCTATCATCAAACAGCTCGTAACCCTTTTCATAATAGATAAAAAAATCTTTTCCTTTTAGTTATTATCCTTCAGTGTGCCTGTGGATTTGTGAATAATTCCTTTATCCACTGTAGATTAACATACTTATCCACATTTTGTGTATAACTTATGCGAGTTATGCACTGTAGAATTTTTTGAAATCAACATTTAAAACGCTGAACTACAAGTTAGGAATTATTCTGTTCACATTCGAATGTGGGTAAACTCCTTTTAGATGACTACTTTTGTTATCCACAGTTTCTAAAGTGAATCAACGTACTGTTAACTCCGTTTTAGATGTTGGTTATCCACTGCAGGGCGAAATTCCCTTTTTTATCCACACTTATTGGGGGTTATCCACAAGGTTATTCACAATTTCGCCCCTTTTACCAACAAGATTTCCGCGTTATACACATAGTTATCCACAGTCTATAGACAAAAATGTCGTTATTTTTCTTCAGGAATGGTGATGTTAATGTCATTCAGTTCAAAATTCGCCTTCAAAAGGATCCTATCCGGGATGTAATAGATCGGCTCCGGCTGAAGGCCCTTGTCCATCTGCCCGGTGTCCCATCGCCGGTTCCGATTTTTGTCGATGGTAATGCGCAAAAAATATTTTCCTTGAGGGATATTCCTGAAAGTGTAAGGCGATTCGTAGAGTGTTTCGATCACCTTGTACTGCTCGTCGACCAGGTCGAGTATGAAATGCACCGAGGTGTCGGCGTTTGTGACGCGGCCTCGGATGACACCAAAATCTTCTTCTTTTAAAATTGGGTGCCGGAGCAGCGTTTTGGGAAGCGTATCGCCTTCCACGCTGATGATCGAACCTTTTGGTATATCGAATTTCACGGTATCCTTTGCAAAGGATTTTGCCTCTATCGTCAGGATATTGTGGTTTTTGTTCCAGTTGTACTTAAATGCGTTTAGCGGCTCATGTGTGAGACTGTCGGAGATAATCGCGATTTTCTGATCATCGATTGTCTTGACCGGTTTATTCAGAATGAGCTTGTACGTGAATGCATTGGTGACGGGTTTATTCGCTTCGGGGAACGTAGTGAGCGACATCGGATCGAGTTGGCGCGTTTTGCCACGTTGCGCCTGAAATGCTATTTTTTGCTCGAACTCGCCTGAAATTCCGAGCGAGTCTATCGTTTTGAGCTTTACCAACGTAGTGTCCGGGTGGGGTTGTACATTAAAAAATTTGAGGTTGGCACCGTTCGGTTCCAGCAAATAGGGAAGTGTGTCTTTATTCATAAATATGACTTCCACATTCTCGATCGGTTTACTGAAAACGACCGAATAATTGTTCACTTTGGGAAGCGTTCGCTGCACTTTGAGCGGAGTGTTGTCGGACAAATACATATTTAGCTGGTAAGTCGCGGAATCGGTGCCGGCCGTTATGGTTTTGCTCCAGAAACCCATCCGTTCATCTTTCGCATTGTAAAGCATATTGCGGTTTTTATCGTCGATAGCAATGAGTTTGTACTGCCTGGTCTGGATGTTTTCGATGGAAAAGATACCGCTGCTATCGGTTCGCGAGAAGTAATAGGGCTTTTGCTTGGCGATATTAAGGGTGTCGCTGACGTTGTAGAGGCCTACCAGGGCATCGAAAACAGGTTTGTTGGTGCGGATATCTTTCACTGTTCCGTACACGCGCCCTGAGTCGAGCGAATTGCCCGTGCTGAATACGATTTTGAGGTTTTTTGCAGGGTTCTTCTCTGCAAAATCCTTGATCGCATCGCCAAAATTCAAGGTATAGGTAGTACTGTCCTTGAATTGATTTTTGAATGTGAGCTGCACCGACATTCCGTTTGGTTTATATGAATACGGGTTATCGGCCTCAGGCGTAATTACAAGCTTTTGATTGATATTGTCCACCACCACATATTCGTCGAAGAACAATTCGATTTTTTTGCCTTTGAAATTGAGGGTTTTGTTCAAGGGATTGCTTTCCACGAGATTGGGTGGAATCGAGTCCCTTTTCCCGCCTGTAGGCGGAACCTGCTGCGCGCAGCGCTCGAAAAAAAACAGTACGAGGATGGCAAATACTATTGTTCTAAGCATTTCAAATAAATTTAAAAAAGCCCCCCAATACAGTGGGTATTGAGGGCCGTTTGTTGTGTTGAGACTTTTCAGTTTTTCGAAATAATGTAGATCAGGCTGGAAGTGTTCAACTCTTTGTTTGTTCCCGCGCGGCCTTTCAGGTTGGATTGCAAGCCGGTGATCACGCTGTCGAAAATATTCATTTTTTTGTTCTTGTACTTTGTGCTGAGCATACTCACATAGAAGGAGTCGAACCACATCGGAAGGATCTTTTTAACCACCAAATCATGCCGCTGCAGCAGGTTTTTCATACTGGCACGTGTGAAATGGTACAAATGCCGCGGAACGTCGTAAGCAGCCCAAAAACGGCCGTATTTAGCAGCATCGTGCGACTGCGGATTCGGCACCGCGATGATGATCCGGCCATTTGGTCTGAGGTGGTTTTGCAGCCAGTCGATCGTTTCATTCAACTTATGGACATGTTCCAGAACATGCCACAGGGTGATGATGTCGTATAACTGTGTATCCAGAGTTTGCTCAGTAATGCCTTCAAAGATGGTTGCTCCTACTCTCTTCGAAGCGATCTCCCGCGCTCCTGGATCCGGTTCTGTACCGAAGGTTTTCCAGCCGTCTTGTTTCACGGCACTTAAAAAACTGCCCGTTCCGCAGCCGATATCGAGTAATGTTCCTTTCGGTTGAACGAGACTGTTAATCAGTTTCACCTTTTGTTCGATAGTATGATTTCGTACCGAAGTATACGCTTTGCTCATCAGATCCCTGGCGTCGTCGTGATGAGAAATGTAATCCTGCGACTCATAATATGCGCCGATTTGTTCTTCGGAGGGGCGCGGATTCGTGAACAGAAAGTAGCAGGAATTGCATTGCTGGATCGTGAATTCTTTGTGCGAAACGGTATAATCCTCCACATTCAGGTAATTGCTGAAACTGGATTGCTGGCATACCGGGCATTTGTCGAGCGTTTCTAAAGACATTAGCGGCCTATGTAAAGCATTAAAACAGATATATCCGAAGGGCTGACACCGCTGATGCGCGACGCCTGGCCGATCGTCGAGGGGCGTGTCCTTTTCAGTTTTTCACGGCCCTCAAAGGACAAGGAAGTGACCACATCGTAGTTGAAATTGTCCACGATGGCGAGGTTTTCCAGCTTATTCATTTTCTCCACGAGCAGCATTTCCTTTTCGATGTAGCTGTCGTATTTCAGATTGATCTCCGCTTGCTGAACAGAATCGATTTCGTATTCGGCAAGGAGCCCGGTAACGACGGGACTTGCTTCCAGCAGCTGATCGATTGAAATTTGCGGTCTTTTCAGCAGCTGCGCAACGGCAATTTTTTCACGTATGGGTGCCGTACCGATCGCTTCCAATGCGGCATTGATCTCGTCGGGAGTCAACTTCGTAGCATTTAGCCTTCCGATAATTTCTTCCGTCTCACGCTTCTTTTTACGCACAGCCTCTACCCTTTCTTTGCTCGCCAAACCGATTTCATAACCTTTTTCCGTAAGCCTTAAATCCGCATTGTCCTGACGGAGCAATGTGCGGTATTCGGCGCGGGATGTGAACATGCGGTACGGCTCTTCGGTGCCTTTATTAATGAGATCGTCGATCAATACGCCTATGTACGCTTCCGACCTTTTCAGAACAAACGGCTCGAGCTCGTTCACGTTCCGGTGCGCATTGATGCCGGCCATTAATCCCTGGCAAGCTGCTTCTTCATAACCCGTAGTGCCGTTGATCTGGCCGGCAAAGAAAAGATTTTTCACCAGATGTGTTTCGAGCGTCGATTTCAGCTGCGTCGGCGGAAAATAGTCGTACTCGATGGCATACCCCGGACGGAACATTTTAGCATTTTCAAATCCGGGTATTTTCCGTAGTGCGGCGTATTGCACGTCCTCCGGCAGCGACGTTGAGAAGCCATTGACATACACTTCCACGGTGTCCCAGCCTTCGGGTTCCACGAAGATCTGGTGACGGTCCTTATCCGCAAACCGGTTGATCTTATCTTCCACGGATGGACAATAGCGTGGCCCCAGACCTTTAATGCGTCCCGAAAACATCGGAGATTTTTCAAAACCGGTTTTCAGGATATCATGGACCTCCTGGTTCGTATAGGTGATCCAGCAGCTTCGTTGCTTGCTTAGCGGCTTGGTATCGGTATAGGAAAACTTGGCGGGCTTTTCGTCGCCAGGTTGCTCTTCCATTTTCGAGTAGTCGAGCGAGCGGCCGTCGACACGTGGTGGCGTGCCGGTTTTCATGCGACCTGCTTCGAAGCCGAGCGATACCAGTTGTTCCGTCAAGCCCGTGGCGGATTTCTCCCCGGTGCGGCCACCACCGAAGTTCTTTTCACCGATATGAATAAGGCCATTAAGGAAGGTTCCGTTTGTCAGTACTACGGCCTTTGAGCGGATTTCGATTCCTAGGCTGGTTATTACGCCGCAGGCTCTGCCGTTCTCGACGATAACATTCTTCGCAGTGTCCTGCCAGAAGTCGACATTCGGATTATTCTCGAGAACCGACCGCCACTCTTCGGCGAACCGTACCCGGTCGCTCTGGCAACGCGGGCTCCACATGGCAGGTCCTTTGGAGAGATTCAGCATGCGGAACTGGATCATCGTTTTGTCGGAGACGATGCCCGACTGCCCACCGAGCGCATCTATTTCCCGGACGATTTGTCCCTTCGCGACGCCCCCCCATCGCAGGGTTGCACGACATCTGTGCGATGGTGTGCATATTCATTGTGATCAGCAGCACCGACGAACCCATCGTCGCTGCCGCGGCGGCGGCCTCGCATCCGGCATGGCCTGCGCCTACCACGATCACATCATATTCCTGAAACATATTATTACTCACTTGTTAAACTACTTTAATTAAAGTGTTCCACGTGGAAATTTAACTAGAACAGCCTAAGATACTCATCTTCCTTAGCCCTCATGGCCGTTTTAAGCGCTTCACTCGAGTCTTCGTATCCCGCGAGGTGTAGCAGCCCGTGAATGAGCACACGGCGCATTTCTGTGTCAAAATCGGTGTGGAACGTTGCTGCATTTTCACGTACCCTGTCTACACTGATGTAAATATCTCCTTCCAATTGGTTGTCTTCCTCACTATTGTCAAACGTAATAATGTCCGTGAAATAGTCGTGGTCGAGATACTGTTTATTGATTTCAAGCAGGTATTCGTCCGAACAGAATATGTAATTCAATTGAGATAACTCATAACCTTCTGAAATTGAGGCATTTTTGATCCACTTCTTTGTTTTGATCGGATTAACTACCTTAAAATCAATGCCTTCTGAGAAGAAACTTACCATGTCTGATGATCACGTGCCGGTTGCCGCTGAGGCGTCGCCGGAGCGTGGAATATTTAAATATTTGACCGTAAATAATTTACAAACTTACGAAGTCTACGGTTAAGAACATGAAAAGCAAGGGATAGCGTTTGTAAACCCCTGTTAAAAAGAGTTAACGCTATCCCCTACCCTAGCCCAACAAAATGGGCATATGATCAGTTCTTGGCCTGGTATTTCCGGAAGTACGAGTCTACTTCGCGTTTGTAGAATGGTGAGAATGTAGGCGGTATCGTCCGAAGCAGCTCTGTTTGCTTTTCCTTCTCGCGAATGTATTTTTCAAATGCGGCAGGCGGCTGTTTGGGTAGCTGCTTGGCGCTTTGTGCCTTGCGCTGTTCGTCTTCGTCCTGTTCTTTCATCGCCTTTTCCGATTCGAGCAGGCGCGTAGTGATTTCCTGGTTACGTTTGATCAGCTCCGGAGTAATCCGCTTATTCACGAGATCGGTCTCGGATTCGTCCATCTTCTCGGCAATCTCCTGCAATTCCTTGCCCAATTGTTGGCCTTCCTTAGTGCCCTTCTGCCGTTCCATAAAATCCTGTATCATCTTGCGAATAGCAGCTTGCTCCGCCGCCATTCTCGCCAGTTTTTCTGACTGGTTCCCCTGCCCTTCCTTACCCTGTCCGAGCTGCTTGATCTGCCCGTTCAGTTTCTCCTGCATTTCGCCCATGCCGGGTTGCTCGCCTTTCTGCTTACCCTTTTTGCCTTTGCCGGCTCCCGGCATGGCCATCGCCATTTGCTGCTGCATTTGGTTGAAGACGTCGCTCAGCATCAATGCAAGGTTGTTCATGGAAGTCATGGCAAACTGCTGCTTCGAGGTAGCGACGTTGATCTGCCGGTCCTTGATGCTCTTCACGCTCTCGTTCATGTACGACTTCATATCGTTCAGCTCGCGCGTAATGAACGACTGGATTTGCACGACGCGGCTGGCCAATGCGTACAAACTATCTTCGACGATCTTCGCGTCGTCTTTCAGTTTCAGTTGTTGTTGGCCCAGTTTCACGAAACGCGGGTCTTGCAGGCTTACGCCGCGGAAGTCTTTCATCAGGGTTTCCTGGTCGAACGACAGTGTGATCAGGTTTTCCAGAATGTCGCGCAATGCGTCGAGGTTTTCCTGCATTTGCTCCATTTCCGCCGACTCCATTTGTTCCTGCATCGACTGCGCCATTTTCTTCATCGATTTTGCCGCATTTTTTTGCGACTGCGACGCTTTCTGGTTCTGTTGCTTGTCGAGCTGCTGCTTGCTCTGTTCCATCTGCTCAGAAGCGTTTTTTTGCTCCTCTTTCTGCATATCGAGCTCTTGTTCCAGCTCCTTGCTCATTTCCTCGATTTCCTTGCTGTTTTCCTGGGCTTTTTTGAAGTCGTCCTGGATTTTTTCCTGCTCTTTTTTCAGGTCCTCGTTTTTGCCTTTCTTATCATCGGCATTTTTGTTCTTGTCGTTCTGCTCGGATTTTTCAGCAAGCTGCTCTTCCTTATCGGCGAGGTCGCTTAGCTTCTCCGCCAGGTTTTCCATTTTCTGCTCCATCTGCATTTGCTTGAAGAGCTTCATGGTCCGTTCGAGTTCTTTTTCGAGGTTATTTTCCTTGTTACGGAGTTTTTCGAGCATGGTCGACATCCGTTCGCTCTGCTTTTGTTCCAAAAGCTTTTTAAGCTCCTTGTACAGCTTCTCGGTATCCTCGTCCATGAGATCGTTCATCAGCTTCTGTAACTGCTCGATTTTCGCCTGTAACTCGGGGCTTTGCTGATTGAATTGCCGCGCCTTTTCGTTGGCATTCTGATGCTTTTCTTTTAAAGCTTCCAATTCTTTCATCAGCTCCTCGCGCTTGCGCAGCACTTCCTCGATTTGTTTCTGCTCTTTGAAATCGAGCTCTTTATTGCTTTTGAGACGGTTATCCAGGTTTTCGATATCCTTTTGCAGGCTCTGCGCCTTTTTCATCGCCGACTGCATCTGGTTCTCCGTTTCCTGCTCCGATTTTTTCACCTCCGCTTCCAGCTGATCTTTGGAAGGAACCGTAAACTGTATCGAGCGCGAGCGGGCGCTTTTTGCACCATTGACGCCATCGTTATCCCAAACCTGGGCATAGTATTCGATTTTGTCGCCAGGGGCCAGTTTCAGGCTGTCCACATACCACTGGAAAAAGAAGCTCTGGGTATTGACTGTTTTATTAAATGGAATAGGAATGCTCCTGGGCTGCGCAGGCTTGTCCTCATTGGCCCTTTGAACCGAGTAAAACATCCTCAACTGCGAAAACCCGTAATCGTCGCTGATGGAGCCACCCAATACGAGGTAGTTGTATAGTGTCGTGTCCTGAAAGTTTTCCAGGTTCATTACCGGGTATTTATCCGGAATGACATTGATGAAATAGCCGATTTTGTCTGAATTGGTCGTCTCGTCATTTTTAAGATTCACCTGATATTGAGCCGATTTCCGCACTGTCCGCCTGATCTCAAAATGATCGCCATTGCTTTCTTTCGCCGTGTATAAGGCCGAGTCATTTTCGAATTTAATGGCCAGTGCCTTCGTGGAAGAAGTATTGAAATTCCACTCGATCGTGGTGCCTTCGGGTACCGAGAGGTTTCCCACGTTGTTCAGGCCCTCCGAAGGCTTGTTCAAATACGCGGGGTAATGCAGGTTTACATCAAACGACAGCAAGGAAGGCCGCTCATTCACCACAATGCGATATTCATCGGAAGCATAACCCGCCGCGTCGAAAGAGAATGCAACGTCGCGTTGCAGGTTTTTGAATGTGTAGGAAAAGTCCTTCGCGCTTTCCTGGGTGAGTTTGAAACGGGTTCCGTTTTGAACGAGGTAAACCGCCGACGGTAATGCTTCTCCCTGTAATCTCAGTTTCAATGTAAAATCCTCATTCCGAAATGCTTTCAGGCTCTTGTTTTGTAATTCAAAAGAGAATGGCGCGTAGGTATAATTTTTCTGGAAATGGATAATACGTTCGGAACTGGACGAGAAGAACGATGGATTGAAAAGCAAAATCACCGCAATGGCTGCCAGCGGATATACCGCATATTTCAGCCTTTTTTTATTCTCGTTGAAACGAATGGCATCCGAAAAGCGAACGATCAGCAACTGGCTTGATTTCTGCCGGATACTGGCCTCGATCAGGTCCGACTGCACGCCGGTCAGGTTCCGCAGCTGCAGTGTATTCACGAGCTTATCTCCCACCTCCGGAAAATACTGCCCGATCTGCAATGCGGCTTCCTCGTCGGAAAGTGGTTTTCTCAGCCCGTACAAATGGATCAGCGGCTGCACTACCCACTGCACAAAAGAAAATACCAGCACGGCCAGGAAGCCGAAAAAGAGCATCCCGCGCACGAGCGAGCTGAACCGGCCAAAATATTCGATCGTATTGAAAAATAAAAAGACAGTCAGTAGCAGTCCGATCGAGAAGATCGCACCTTTGAGCAGCTGGTTCTGATAATATTTCTGACGGTATTCCTGAATGCGGAGCAACAGGCCTTCCATTGAGGTAGTGAAAGGAGCCATAGTGGTTTAGGTATAAACTGTGAAGTTTTTATAACGCATGCGGCCGGTAAAAATTACCAATGCGCATACACGCCGGAAAACGGTTTTTAAAAACAAAGAAATATAGCGAATCCTGCCGTATTTACCCAGAAAAGCAGTGAAAAATCCGGTTGCAGCCACATCTCGTGAGATAACATTGGTTGTCGCCATACAGCGCATTGTGGCGTTCAAACATCGTTTGGCCTTCAAAGCGTAATCAGCAAACCGGCCGAGGCATAATTGATCCAGTTGAAATTGTAAATCTTGTCGTTGTCGGCACCACCTTCCAGCATCCGGTAACCGAGCTTGATCGCGATGGTATTATTGAAATTGTAAGCGATACCGCCGAAGATGTCCTCCGCACGTCCTTGTTTCGCGGCCAGCGCGTCGCCTTCGAGTAAGACAGCCCAATGATACGCCGGCTTCCAGGAAACATAAAAGTTAATCAGCGGCACAAAGCCGAGGTTGTCATAATGCGTATCGGCATATTCGCTCCTGAACCGGACGTCGGCGTCGCGGATTTTGCCGGTAAGTCCTGCTCCTACCCTCCACTTGCCATTCGCCAGAAAATCGTAGCGATAGGTAAGCCGGTACGAGTTGAACCGGTAGTCGACATTCAGCGGCTGGCCGGGAAGGAAGTCTATGTTGTTAAAATTGGCGTCGTGTGAAAGCGCCCCGCGGTAATGCAACGTGAGCGGGGCAACCAATACGGAGATATTATGCCGGTTGTCGATCCGGTACCCGGCACGGATGCGATAGAACGCACGCTGGTCCGCTTTGAGTTGCTCTGGAAGATTCACACGGGTACCGACCCCGCCAGGAATTTGTACTTTATTGTAGCTGGTGCCTAAAATCAATCCGCCTTCGACATCGAAATTGAACTGTGCAAATACGGGCACATATACGCTGCATATGAGAAGTATACTTAACGAAACGACGGTTTTCATAGGCAGCATCGGACATAAAAAAACAAACAACCCTGTGATGGATTGTTTGTACAAAATTAATGCCAAAAGAGAATTCAAATTGACCCGTCCGGGGCGAATTATGCCGGAACTGCCTCGGAAGAGTTTTTCACTTCCCTGATGAATGCCTTGATATCGTTCTCAAGATCGGTGCTTTGCTGCAATACGCGGATGAACGCGCTGCCGATGATCGCGCCGGCGGCGTGGCTCGAAGCCTTTGCGAAGGTGTCGTGGTCTTTGATGCCAAAACCGATGAGGCGCGGATTGCGAAGGTTCATTGCATCGAGTTTTTCAAAATATGCTTCCATGTCGCCGCTCACACCGGATTTGGAACCCGTCACGCTCGCCGACGAAACGGTGTAGATAAAGCCTTCGCTCACCTCGTCGATCTGGCGAATACGCGCTTCGGAAGTCTGCGGCGTTACGAGGAAGATGTTCAGTAGCCCATGCGCGTCGAACACGGATTTGTATTCATCCAAATACACGTCCATCGGCATATCGGGCAAAATGAGCCCGTCCACACCTACTTCGGCGCATTTGGCACAAAACTCCTCGATACCATACTGCAATACCGGGTTGATGTAACCCATGAGCAGCACCGGCACCGTAATCGTTTCACGCATACCTTGCAACTGATCGAACAAAATACGTACCGACATGCCGTTTTCCAGCGCGCGGTCATTGCTTTGCTGGATCGTCTCGCCATCGGCCACGGGATCGGAATAGGGCATTCCTATCTCCACGAGGTCGGCGCCCCCGTCCTGCAATGCCTGCAAAACGCGGCGGGTGTCGTTCAGCTCGGGGAAGCCTGCCGTGAAGTATACGTTTAGCAGTCCCGGATTGTCCGCAGTTTTATTAAAATTCTGAAAAAGACTTACAATGCGGTTCATTCCTGTGTCCAGTAGTCAACAACCAATACTTTATCCAGATGCGGTTCCAGGACTTTTACAAATGCTTTGTGCTCCGGATGCGGCAGGTACACTTCGCGGCCGGCTTCGCTGTCGAAAGTCACGAAAAATACGTGTGTGAAGCCCTGTGCCAACCCTTCGGGGCTGTTGTTGGTACCCCATTCAAAACCTTTCACCTCTTTAATTTTCGAAGGAAGCTTACGAAAAGCGTCTTCCACCTCTTTCACCTGCGCCGGCGTTGAAGAATCCTTGAATTTGAAAAGAACGACGTGGCGCAGCATTTTTTTAGGTGGATTTGAAGGTGAAACAAACGACATGGTGCTGAAAAGGACCATGGAAGCAAGCAAAAAGAGTTTAAATCTCTGCATATGTTTGGTATGGATTAAAGGTGATCCTAGGCTGAGCAGTTGAGGCATTCGCCTTCGTCGCTGAATTTCAGGCGGTCGAACTCGCCTAGTTTTTCTTTCATTGCAAGGATCTCGTCTTCCATGTCGCAACGTTCGAAGAGCGACAGTTCACCTGAGTTTACCTTTGCTTCCAGTTCCTGGATCTTCAATCTGAGATCGAAAACCTCTGGCAATGTCAATGTAGCCATGTGATGTTGTATTGAGGTGAAAATTAATCGATGTATTTCATATAAGTGCCCATATCCTTATCGCCGCGGCCCGAAAGGGTCAGTACCACCGTCTCGTTCTCCGAAGCGCCCAGACGGCCTAATGCGGCCAGTGCATGGGACGACTCCAATGCGGGGATAATACCTTCGAGGCGCGTCAGCTCAAATGCGGCCTGTACCGCCTCGTCGTCGGTCGCGGAAAGGAATGTACCGCGGCCGCTGGCGTAAAGCCATGCGTGCTGGGGGCCGATACCCGGGTAATCCAACCCCGCAGAGATAGAAAATGGTTCCACTACCTGCCCGTCTTCGGTTTGCATGAGGATGGTACGGCTGCCGTGAAGCACACCTGGCTTGCCCAATGCGGTCGTAGCCGCCGAATGTCCGGAAGTAAGCCCCATTCCCGCGGCTTCCACGGCCACGAGTTTCACGTCCTCGTCGTCGAGGAAGTGGTAAAATGTCCCCGCCGCATTGCTGCCGCCGCCTACACAGGCGACTGCATAGTCAGGCGTTTCTTTGCCGATGTGGTCTTTCAGCTGTGCACGGATTTCCTGCGAAATAACCGATTGGAACCGCGCCACCATATCCGGGTAAGGGTGCGGGCCCACCACCGAGCCGATAATGTAATGCGTATCGACCGGATTGTTGATCCAGTGGCGCATGGCCTCGTTGGTGGCATCTTTCAGCGTACGTGATCCGCAGGTAGCCGGGCGTACCTCCGCGCCAAGCATCTTCATGCGCGCCACGTTAGGCGCCTGGCGCTCGATATCGATCTCGCCCATGTACACGACGCATTCGAGGTTCATCAATGCGCACACGGTAGCGGTGGCCACGCCGTGCTGGCCTGCGCCGGTTTCGGCTACGATGCGTTTTTTACCCAGGCGCTGCGCCATCAGGATCTGCCCGATGGTGTTGTTCACCTTGTGCGCGCCGGTGTGGCAGAGGTCTTCCCGTTTGAGGTAGATATTGGTCTTATATTTCTCCGAAAGCCGGTTGGCGCGGTAAAGCGGCGTGGGCCGGCCCACGTAGTCGCGCAACAAATCGTTGAATTCTTTCTGAAAAGAAGGGTCCGCGATCACTTTCAGATAATTTTCACGCAGCTCTTCAACGTTCGGGTATAGCATTTCAGGAATGAATGCGCCCCCAAAGGTGCCATAATAACCGCGGTCATTTACCTGATACGACTTCTTTTCTGCAATTGATTCCATAAAAACTAAGCTTCCGCTTCTTCTTGCTCTTTTACGCGAACTAAACTAAATAACTCTTCCAGCTTGGCAACGTCTTTAATGCCCGGCTCGGTTTCGAACTTGCTGTTGACGTCGATGCCGTAAATGGGAAGGGTTTTGGATAAGGTGATGATTTCTTCGATATTGTCGAGCCCGATGCCGCCGCTGAGGAGGAAAGGCTTTTCGTTATCGTATTTGCCCAGCAACTTCCAATCGAATGCCATGCCGTTACCACCCGGGTTTTCGCCTTTGGTATCGAATAAAAACAGGTCGCAAAACGATTTGTAGTTGTTCAGCATCGCGAAGTTGAACTTCTCGTCGATCGGGAACGCCTTAATCACGCTCACGCCTTTCTGGCGAATGCTCCGGCAAATGTCGGGCATTTCGTTCCCGTGCAGCTGCACATATTGCAGGTCGTATTTTTTGACCATGTTCAAAATGTGGCCTGGGTTCGCATTGACAAATACACCCACTTTTTTGATGTTCTGGGGAATGCTGCGGATGTATTCCTCGTTCAGCTCCTCGCCTACGAAGCGGGGCGACTTGTCATAGAAAATAAACCCTATAAAATTGGGCTGTAAGGCTACTACCTGCTCGATGTTGCCTTGCTGGCGCAATCCGCAAATTTTAATTTTCATAGAACCAGAGGATTTAAATTGCTATGTTGAGTTAAGTCTTGTTGCAAACCTGCAAGTGCGGCGCCTGGGTTCGCGGTTTTCATAAATGTTTCTCCTATTAAAAAGCCCTTATAGCCGTGCTGAAACAGCTTCACAATGGTTTCGGCGTCTTTCAGGCCACTTTCTGAAATCTTCACGAACTGCTCCGGGATCAGCTCGCTGAGTGCGATGGACGTTTCAATAGAGGTTTCAAAAGTTTTCAGATTGCGGTTGTTCACGCCCACGATATCGATATGCTCGCCTGTGCTTGCAGCCAGCTCCTCTGCATCATGGACTTCCAGCAGTACTTCCAGCCCGAGCTCGTGCGCCCTGCGGCTCAAATGGGCGATTTCCGAAGGCGTAAGACATGCTGCGATGAGCAGGATCACGTCCGCACCGATGGATTTGGCCTCGAAAAGCTGGTATTCGTCCACTATAAAATCTTTCCGGAGCATCGGGATCGCCGGATTGGCCTCCCGCGCTGCAAGAAAATCGGCAAACGAGCCGCCGAAAAAGTCGATATCGGTGAGTACCGACAGCGCCACGGCGCCTGCATTCACGTAATCCCGAGTCACGATCTGTGGCTGTACGTCGCCGCTGATAATACCTTTCGAAGGGGATTTTCTTTTAAATTCCGAAATAATGCGGGGTGTTGCAGATGATCTTAGCGCCGCCGCCAGCGAAGTAGTCGGACGCGAAAACAATGGCTCCTTTTCCAGCTCGGAAATGGGCCGCTGCTTTTTCGATTCGCTGATTTCTTCCTGCTTGCGGGCGATAATTTTTTCTAAAATATTCATCTAAAAATGCTGTAACTGCAATTATAAAAAGGGAGAAATGCTTCCCCGCTAACTATTCTTCGATCAATTTTTTGAAAGCGGCCAACGCTTTCTTACTTTCGAGCGACTCGCGGGCCGTCTCCACAGCGTCGGTCAGCGACAGTGCCGGATTGGCACAATAAAGCGCCATAGCCGCATTGGCCAGTACCGCTTGCTTCTGCGAAGGCGTCGCCGTGTCGTTCAAAACATTCATGAAAATCCGGGCCGATTCTTCGACTGTCGCACCGCCCGATAAATCGTCGGCGCGCAAAGTTTGAAGCCCTAGATGAGAGGGGGTAAGAACTTGCTCGGAATGAGCGGTGATAATTTTAAAAGCACCTGTCAATGACACTTCGTCGTAACCGTCTAATGCGTGAAGAACCAGAAATTGCTTATCCGTTTGTTGGTAAAGATAAGCAAAAAGACGCGCTAATTCAAGACTGAATACGCCCACAAGCTGTTTTTTCGGGGATACCGGGTTCACCATCGGACCCAGCATATTGAAAAAAGTTTTCACGCCCAATTCCTTTCTTACCGGCGCTACATTCTTCATAGCGGGGTGAAAAAGAGGGGCGTGCAGGAAGCACACACCCGCCTGGTCGATCTTCCGTTCAAGATAATCCTTATCGTTTGTAAACTTCGCTCCCAGGTATTCCAGCACCGTCGACGACCCGCACAGGGAGGAAACGCCGTGGTTACCATGTTTCGCCACCTTTTGACCAGCCCCCGCCACCACAAAACATGAGAGCGTCGAGATATTGAACGTGTCCTTGCCGTCGCCCCCCCGTTCCGCAAACATCGATGGGGTCGTATGCCGACAAATCTACCGAAAGGCACAGTTCGAGCAGGCCGTCACGGAAGCCTTCCAGCTCTTTCACGGTAATGCTGCGCATAGCATAAGTGGTTAGGAACGAGGCGATTTCGGAATTGGAATACTTGCCGGTTCCGATGCCCATTAAGACGTCTTTGGCTTGCTCTTTGTCGAGGACCTTGTATTCAAAAAGATGGCTAAGAATGTGTTTCATGACAGTTTAAAATAGCTAATATCGTCGGGAAGGTGTGGGTTGTTTCAATGCAAGAATCAGATTTGCAGCCAGTTTTGGAGCATTTCCTTCCCGTGTTCGGTCAGTACCGATTCCGGGTGGAACTGCAATCCTTTCACATCGTATTTCTTGTGTGAAAGCCCCATTACGCGGCCTTTTTCGTCGACGGCGGTGATGGTAAGATCGTCGGTAAATGTTTCGGGAATGACGGTCCAGGAATGGTAGCGGCCGACTTTGATCTCCGTAGGCAAACCTTTGAAAATGCGCTCGCTGGCGTCGGTAACAATGGCGGTGTCGGCAATGCCATGCAGTACGTCGGTCATGTTTTCCAATGCTGCGCCGTAAACTTCTCCTATTCCCTGGTGCCCGAGACAAATGCCGAGAATGCTTTTGGAAGGCCCGTATTCACGGATTACTTCATGCATAATGCCCGCTTCCGAAGGAATACCCGGCCCGGGGGAAAGGAGGATCTTGTCGTAATTTCCGACGTCTTCCAGGGCTATTTTGTCGTTCCGGTAAATATCCACCTGGTCGTGCAGTTCACGGAGGATATACACGAGGTTATAGGTAAAAGAATCGTAATTGTCGAGAACTAGTATTTTCATTGTGACGGTGATTTCAAATCGTTAAACGGCAATTTTATAATCCAGGGCCAGCTCGTCCCCTGCTTTTCCGCGAATGCCCCAGTTGTGCGGCGGAGTTTCGGTAAGCGTAATTTCCACATCATTCGGCGCGATGCCGAGCTCCTCTTCGAATCTTTGGAAGATCAGCCGGTACAAATGCTTCCTTGCCTCGATCGAACGGCCTTCAAACAGCGCTATTTCGATGATCGTGTACCGTTCGGTTCTGCCTTCGGGGTAAAAGAAATCGCCGTCGTCGAGGTAAAAGAACCGGTGGACGCGCTTGTTTTGGGGATATTGGAACGCTTCGACAATGCAGCCGTGCAGCGTATCGGACAACCGCTCCCGGATCGCGTACAGCGAAGATTTGAGGCCATATATCTTGATCTGCGACATGGTTTTCCGATGTTAGAGTCCTTCCGCTACCTGAATGGCCTGGCGTAACGCGGCCAGCTTATTGTTGATCTCCTGCAACTCGCTTTCTACATCCGATTTTGCCACTACGCCCATTCCCGCGCGGAAGAACAGCGTGTTGTCTTTGCTGAGGAACGTGCGGATGGCGATGGCGTGGTTGAAATCGCCATTGAAATCCATGAAACCGATAGCCCCGCCATAAATACTTCGGTTGCTGCTCTCCATCTGATCGATCAGCTTCATCGCATTATGCTTGGGCGCACCGGATAATGTGCCGGCGGGAAAGGTGTCGGCCACCAGTTGGAGCGGGTTTACATCTTTATTCATCTTGCCAACCACTTTCGAAACAAGGTGGATGACGTGCGAATAGTACTGGACTTCCTTGTAATTCGTGACTTTTACGCTGTCACAGCTCCGGCTCAGGTCGTTTCGTGCCAGGTCGACCAACATTACGTGCTCAGCGGTCTCTTTGGGGTCGTTAAGCAGGTTTTGCGCTGCTTCCGCATCCGCCTGATCGTCACCCGTGCGACGGAATGTGCCTGCGATGGGGTGGATTTCGGCCTGGCCGTTTTTGATGAAAATCTGTTTTTCGGGAGATGATCCGAATATCTTGTAATTACCGTAATCGAAATAGAAGAGGTAAGGCGAAGGATTAATGGAGCGCAACGCGCGGTAAACGTTGAATTCGTCGCCCTGAAATTTGCGGCTGAAACGACGAGAAGGAACAATCTGGAACACATCCCCGCGAAGGCAGTGATCGATGCCTTTCCGGATCACTTTTCGCATTTCATCGTCGGTAACGTTCGAGGTTTCGTCGCTTGTAATGCTGAAACCGTACTGCGGGAAATTCCGGTTCTTGATCAGCACCTCGATCTGATCGATGCCACTTTCTTCCCTTGGTTCGCCATATTGGTGTTCAAAAATGTAAAGTTCATTCTTGAAATGGTTGATCGCGATGACGTATCTGTAAACCTGGTAGAATATCTGATCGATTTCCGTTTCGGGGTTTGCGGATTGAATTTCGATGTCTTCAAAGTAAGTTACGGCATCGTAGGTCATGTGACCGAACAGTCCGTTGGTAATGAAAGGAAACTTACTTTTTTCCGAAATAAAGCTTTGAGCAAAGCGATACAATGCCTGAACAGCGTCTTTGCGGTTCGCAAGCCCGAAGTTAAGTTCGGAGCCGTCCGGAAACTTTTGTATAACTGTACTATTGTTCAGTTTGAAAGAGGCAATAGGATCGCAACAGATGTACGTAAACGAGTTTTCATTGCCGTGGTAATCCGAGCTCTCGAGCAGGATGGTGTTTACGAAACGGTCTCTGAGCTTCAGATAGATCGATACGGGTGTCAGTGTATCTGCCAGGAGCTTCTTGTAGCGTGTGGAGATCTGATAAGTCTTGTCCAGGGTTTTCATTTGCAGGTTGTAATGTAAAGTGTATAAAAAAACGGCTCGCTGTCAGATGAACAGCGAGCCGTTTGGATGTATATATTTCATTCTATACCATGCAATAGCCTTACTTGTCCATCTTCGAAGGATAAGCACGCCACCACCAAATAGTATTGAATAATTTCATAATTAATTGTTGCCTTGCGGCCGTTACAGCACAAATATACGAAAAAGAATAACTGCTGCAGTCCTTTGCAAAATATTTCTGCGAGATTTTGCAAAGGGTAGTTTTTGAAAAGCCATGTGTGGATTGGAAAAGGGAAAGGTTTTCGAACGTTCGGGCGCTGTCATAGTGGCAGCTATTTCTCTTCAAAAGCTTTAAAACAAAAAAAGCCTCACTTCTGTGAGGCTTTTGTAAATAATTGTGGCGACTACCTACTTTACCAGGTTTGAACCAAGTATCATCGGCGGTACGGGGCTTAACTTCTCTGTTCGGGATGGGAAGAGGTGAACACCCGGCCAATAGTCACCAACAAGCTCTTTGAGTATTTCAATGATTGAATGATCGAATTTTGAATGATTGAATAAAAGATATTCACTGATTCAGACATTCAACATTGAATTTCATGTCATATTGGAAGTAGAAGAGATGAAGATAAAGATTAAATGTGCAAGCTGTTGGGTAATTAGTACTGCTCAGCTGAGTGTATTTCGACACGTATACCTGCAGCCTATCAACGTCGTAGTCTACAACGACCCTTATGTGGAAGATTCATCTTCGGGCTAGTTTCGCACTTAGATGCTTTCAGCGCTTATCTATTCCCCACATAGCTACCCGGCCATGCTACTGGCGTAACAACCGGCTCACCA